>JACRDF010000008.1 GCA_016212925.1 Desulfomonile tiedjei | reverse complement strand
CTGAAATCCAGGTAAAACCCGAAGTACTTCATCCAGTCAGGGTAGCTATACCCCAGAAAGCCCTCTTTGACAAACCAGGTGCCCAGTTTAAGGCCACCCAATACAGTAGGGCCGGCTTTTCCCGAAAAGTCTAAACGGTTGATTTGGTGAACTCCATTTAGACCCGGCGATACGTCTCTGACATTAAAAGTCTGTCCCATGTTAGCGGGCTGGCAGCCGCCGAGGTAAGCTTCCACATACATCTCACCATTGGCCGGTCCCGGCAGCGCCACCATCAGGGCCGCCAGGAGCAAAAAGGCGGCATGGAGGCAAAGACTTTTCCTTTTCATGATTTTCCCCCCCTCAAAGAATAAGACCTGAGAACTACTCGCTATCCAAACCCAGGAGGCTGGATACTCCTCACAACATTATCCCCCACTACTGGTGTTTCCACCGTATGAAAAAACCTTACAATTTGTCAAGAAATTATTGCCAGAAAAAGAACAATTTTAGGAGATCAGATAAAACCTGATCTCCCAGAGGGATTGCCCGAGAACCATGGTGGACCAAAACTTCCGTCTGGGTTCTCTCAAAAAAAAAGGCGGCCCGAAGGCCGCCTTGCTTTTCTCCATAACCTCAGTAAGGCTTAGAAGTGGTACGCCGCGCCTATCTGGCCGCTGAAGAGGTGGAAAGTGGGATCCAGGGTCACGCTCAGGCGTTGGGAGCTAAACGGACTTAAGGGACTTACGAAGGAGTAACTGAAAGAGGGCTCGGCGTAACGGTATTTAAAGGAAACGTCAATGGATACATTCTTCAAAGCCATCCAACGCAATCCGGCCTCCACCGCCAGGCAGATGACGGTACTGGATTGGGACTCCAAATCCCTGCCGACCCCCAGATCAGTGAAATTGAAAGTGGGCTGCTGGCTGGCAAACATAATGGCCGGCCCCACCGCCACATAAGGCTGCAGGCGGCCGAAAGGCACCTCGGAGTCCGGCAGGAAACCATAGCGGGCGGCAAACATAAAGGCCAGGGTGGGGGCGACCCCCTCACTCGAGAAAGTAAAGGAACCGGAGTTGCTGGCAGATGCCCCGTCCACAGAAATCGTCGTCAAGGTTCTTCCGCTTTGCTGCCGGAAGTTCAGACGATGCATCATGAAATCCAGGTAGAACCCGAAATACTGCATCCAGGAGGGATAATTCATCCCCAGGAAGCCTTCTTTGACGAACCAGGTGCCGACCTTCACCCCGCCCATGACTGCGGGGTCAAGTCTACCGGGGACGCGGCCGTTGGTGAAGCCGAAATTGATGGTTGCCTGTTCGACTACCGCAATTTCAAAACCGTCGGCAGTGCGGGTGTTGAGAGGGGCGTTGGCGCCCTGCACCCCACCCAGATAGGCTTCCACGTACATCTCGGCCGGTGCCGGTCCCGGCAGCGCCACCAGCAGGGCCGCCAGGAGCAAAAGACCGGTACTTAGACAAAGACTTTTCCTTTTCATGATTTCCCCCCCTTAAAGAATAATACCGAAGAACTACTCGCTATCCAAACCCAGGAGGCTGGATACTCCTCACAACATTATCCCCCACTACTGCTGTTTCCACCGTATGAAAAAACCTTGCAATTTGTCAAGAAGTTATCGCCAGAAAAAGAACAATTTTAGGAGACCAGATAACACCTGATCTCCTTGGAAAAAATTGCCCGAAAACCATGGTGGACCAAAACTTCCGGCGGTGTTCTCTTAAAAAAAAAGGCGGCCGGGAGGCCGCCTTGCTTTCTTCATAACCTCAGTAAGGCTTAGAAGTGATACGCCGCGCCTATCTGGCCGCTGAAGAGGTGGAAAGTGGGATCCAGGGTCAGGGTCGCACGTTGTTGGGTAATAGGAGTTAAGAAGGTGTAACTGAAAGAAGGCTCGGCGTAACGGTATTTAAAGGAAACGTCGATGGATACATTCTTCAGAGCCATCCAACGCAATCCGGCTTCCACCGCCAGGCAGATGACGGCACTGGATTGGGACTCCAAATCCCTGCCGACCCCCAGATCATTAAAAATAAAAGTGGGCTGCTGGCTGGCAAACATAATGGCCGGCCCCACCGCCACATAGGGCTGCAGGCGGCCGAAAGGCACCTCGGAGTCCGGCAGGAAACCATAGCGGGCGGCAAACATAAAGGCCAGGGTGGGTGCGACCCCCTCACTCGAGAAAGTAAAGGAACCGGGGGCGGTGACAGATACCCCGCCGACAGAAATCGTCGTGAAGGATCTTCCGCTTTGCTGCCGGAAGTTCAGCCGATGCATCATGAAATCCAGGTAGAACCCGAAATACTGCATCCAGTAGGGATAATACATCCCCAGGAAGCCTTCTTTGACGAACCAGGTGCCGAGCTTCACCCCGCCCATGACCGCGGGGTCAAGTCTGCCGGGGACGCGGCCGATAGTGAAGGACACATCTATCTGAACTTAACTAGGTATAGAAAACCCATCTGCAACATTGGTGCGCAGGGGGGCGTT
>JACRDF010000007.1 GCA_016212925.1 Desulfomonile tiedjei | reverse complement strand
GAAGATCCCGTACAGGGCTGTGACGGTCTTGGTTAGCTGATCCGCGATCACGCGGTTGTCGGTGAGTTTATAAGCCATTGACCTGGCCTGATGCGGCGCAAGGCCTCTCAGAGGATCAACCCCGATGGTGAGGATCTTCTCGGGAGCTTCCCGTGCAAGGGTCTCGATTTCCACTCCGCCTTCCGCACTGGCCATGATTGTCGCCAGGCCGGAAATCCGGTCGAGCACCACGCCGAGGTACAGCTCTTGGCCGATTGGCATGACCTCTTCCACGAGCAAAGCGCTTACGGGCTTTCCTTCCGGGCCGGTCTGGTTGGTGACGAGCCTGCGGCCGAGGATCTCTCCGGCCCTGGAGCGAATATCATCCGACATGGACAGCACCGCTACTCCGCCGGCTTTGCCTCTACCTCCCGAATGCACCTGAGCCTTGAGGACCACCCTTTCGCTCTTCAAACCCCTGGCAGCGAGAAGGGCCTCGAACGGATCGTAACAAAGGCTTCCGCGCGGGATAGATACCCCCTTGGCAGCCAATAACTCCTTCGCCTGATACTCGTGAAGATTCATATGTCCCTCGCCATTGACGCATTCTGCACTAACTGCCGCGGCAGACCGCATAGCCGACCGGGAATTGCAGGGAAGACCTTGGTGTAAAGGGTTCAACCCCAGCTTTTCGCCCGCTGCCTGGGTAGAACAGGGACCACGCAACCCCTGGCTTCCAGGAGCGCTGAATCCCTGTCCGAACAATGTCTTGTTTTGTGGGGTTAACCACCTTGAAGGGAGGCATGCCGCTGTCAAGGTTTGCTGGGAAAGTTCCTAAGCCGTGGCAAAGACCCCATCCGGTCCAAAGGCAGAGCAGGATGTGTGCCAACCCGGGCCGGGATTGCCCAAGTGGGGTTAAGCGCCTGTAATTAAGGAATAATATCCCAAGAAATTGTCCAGAATGCCGATATGAACGAACCGCGCGGAACGCCTTGGATTGGGGGTGACGCGCCCAGGTCCCGCATCCTATCAGTTATGCGGTTGATAATCTAAGTAATTTGTGTGGGGGTTTTTCACCCAGGCTTGAGCGACGCAGTAAAGCGCCCTACCAGTGTTCCTCCCAGTACTACCGGTTTCTGGTGAACAGATATAACGCGGCGCCTCCCACTAGCCCGGAAATCATGGATCCGACGAGAATACTGATCTTTGCTCGCTCCAGGAGTTCGACTTCGCTGAATGACAGGTCTGCGATAAACAGGGACATGGTGAAGCCGATTCCGCAGAGAATAGCTCCGCCGTAGACATGTCTAAATTTCACGTTGGAAGGCATTGCCGCCAGTCCCGCCTTGACAGCCAACCAACTTGCCGCGGTTATTCCCAGTTGTTTTCCAAGGAATAACCCCAGGACAATACCGATTGATTCTGAATTTGTCACAAAATCGTAAAAGCCTATCTGAGTTAAATTCACTCCCGCGTTTGCCAGCGCGAAAACAGGCAGAATCAAGAAAACCGTCCAGGGATGTAGCGCTTCTTCAATCTTGTGGAGAGGCGTCCGCACGCATTGCACCATTGATCCCAAGGTGCGAACCGCGGCTTCGTTGCCTTCATCCAGCAGCACCAGCCAGCCCTTTTCGCCTTGAGGTCTGAACTCCCCTACTGCCCTATTTACCGTTTGAGCGAATGCATGGGTATCGCAAGCCGAGCGAGCCGGAATAGTCATGGCGACCAGTACACCGGCGACGGTCGCGTGCACCCCGGACAGATAGACGCACAGCCACAAAAGGAGTCCCAACAATATGTAGGGCAACGGGGACCTGAACCCAAGGATGTTGGTCACTATGAGCGCTCCCAGCACCGCTCCCGCCAAACCAAGAAAACCCATCGAAATCCCGGAACTGTAAAATAGGGCAATGACCACTACGGCCCCGAGGTCATCCACGATTGCCAGCGAAACGAGAAACACACTCAAAGGCGGTGGGACCCGCGATCCTAAGAGAATCAGCGTTCCGGCCACGAACGCTATGTCCGTCGCCATGGGAATTCCCCAGCCGCGATAAGCCGCGTCCGCGTGATTGAATGCCACGTAGATCAGTGCGGGAACCACCATGCCGCCTATCGCACCGGCGACCGGCAAGGCCGCCTTTTGAAACGAGGCCAGTTCCCCCACAAGGATCTCTCTCTTGATTTCGAGGCCTACCACAAAGAAGAACAGGGTCATGAGGCCTTCGTTGATCCAGAAGTGGAGTGAACGTTGGAACAGCCACCCGTTGAGTCCGATCGCGATTCCGGTTTCCCATAGCTCCCGATAAAGCCTATCCAATGGAGAATTCATCCAAATCAGCGCAATGACCGTCATGGCGAGCATCAAAATCCCGCCGGCGGATTCAATGGAAGCGAACAACTGGAATGGCTTTAAAAGAAGCTCCCCCAGATATTCCCCTCTAACATAGATCCTTCGGTCAATAGAAAACGGCTTCATCAGTCATTCTCCACGATTCCATGTCGGGTCGCGCTAAGAGTGAGGTTCTGGGAGCGGAAGGCCTGTCAAAGGAATGCCTTTTCGAGAGACCGAGATTAGGCTCTCATACCGGTGCGCCGCTAAAAAACTTACTCGGATGTCCACCATATCGGGCACTGACCTGGTTTCCAGGTCCGTGCTTCTTCTCTGCGGTGTTCCAAGTTTGATTACAAATCAACATCGCCCCTGAAAAAAAGGGCTCGCGCTTCCGGATGCGAGCCCTTTTAGAGACCAACACAGAGAGGAGTATTCCCCGCGAGAAAGGCGGATAGCATTCAGCGACCTATTTGGGCGGTCGTTCACATGCGCTCGCGCAGTAAGGCGCCTCTTCCGGGTCGTTAACATCGCAGATCGGACAGGAACATACTTCCGGCCCGTCCAAAGGCTTTTCGAAATGCTTACCCTTTTGTTTTGCCCGATAGTCCTCGATGGCCCGATGCAGTGCATCCGCGCCTAGATTGGAGCAGTGATGTTTCTTTTTTGGGAGGCCGTTGAGCGCTTCAATTACCGACTTGTTCGTGATCTTCATGGCCTCGTCAAGGGTTTTCCCTATAGCCATTTCGCTGACCATGCTGGAAACGGCTATGGCCGCGCCGCAGCCGAAGGTCTTGAACTTGACATCTTCCAGCCGATTGTCTTTGACCTTGATATAGAACGCCATGATATCGCCGCAGGCTGGATTGCCGACTTCTCCGATACCGTCCGCGTCGGTAATCTCCCCAACATTGCGCGGATTTTTAAAATGTTCCATCACTACTTCGCTATACATATCTTCTTACCCCCTGGTTTTCCGGGTCTTTCGCTGTGGCCATGCTGCATTGCGCTGCCACGTCGGTTTGCACATCCGGTTGGTACGTTTGGACTTTGTTGCCCCCCCAGGACCAAAACAATCAGCCCGTAGTCTTGAGCATGGAAGTTTTCTTGTAGAGCGGGGACATATCTCTCAGCTTCTGAACAATCGGAGGAAGGATTTTCACTACATCGTCCACATCCTCGTCATTGTTGTCCATGCCCAATGTGAACAGGAGCGACCCTTGAGCCGTTGCCGCATCGATCCCCATGGCCAGCATGACGTGTGAGACCTTCAAGGACCTGGAAATGCACGCGGAGCCGCTTGCTATTTTAATCCCTTCCATGTCCAGAAAGAGGAGCATTGACTCCCCTTCGACATATTTGACTGCGATGCTCACGTTGCCGGGGAGCCTCTCGGTGGGGTGACCCACGATAGCAACCTCTTCCATGGCCGCGGGAAGTTCTTTTATAAGACGGTTTCTCAACGGTTTCAAGTGGTCAATACGGGACCCCATGTCGCGGGTGGCTATCTCGGCTGCTTTGCCCATTCCCACAATGCCGATGACGTTCTCGGTCCCGGCTCGCATGCCCCCTTCCTGGATTCCTCCGTCCAGAAGCGGGTCAATACGCACCCCCTTCCGAACGTACATGGCTCCGACACCTTGCGGGCCGTAAAACGGATTTGCGGCCATGGACAGCAGATCCACATTCATGGCTTCGACATCCACCGGAATTACGCCCGCAGTGGCCACAGCGTCCGTATGGAACGGTATCTTATGTTCCCTGGCAATCTTCCCTATTTCCGCGATCGGTTGAATGGTGCCGACCTCATTATTCGCGTGCATGACCGAAATAAGAACAGTGTGAGGAGTAATTGCCTTCCTGACATCGTCCGGGTCGACCATGCCGTATTTGTCAGTTGGGAGGCGGGTTACTTCCACGCCCTGCTTTTCCAGCGCTTTTATCGCGTGCATTATCGAGAAGTGCTCGACGGAAGAGGTTATCAGGTGGTTCCCGCGAGCACGATTAGCCTGAACGACTCCCTTTAGGGCCCAGTTGTTTGCCTCGGTTCCACCGGATGTAAAAAAGATCTGCGTCTCACTGGCATTTATGAGCGCAGCAACCGGGTTTCTAGCTTCATCAATGGCGTCGGTAACCTCTTCTCCCAGGCTATGCATACTGGAAGGGTTTCCGTACTTTTCCTTGAGGAACGGTATCATGGCGTCCACCACTTCCGGCAGAAGCGGACACGCGGCCACATGATCCATATTGATTGTTCTCATGGCGCAACCCCCTCACAAGAACCCTGCGGTTGTGAATCCACGACCTCTGAACAGTGGATTAAACATAATAACCGCCGGTCTGAATGTCAACGAACCGGGCCGATTCCCGAATTTGTCCCGGCTCCCGGTGACCGACCGAGCAGCATTGTCTAAATTTTGTCGGACAGGTGCTCGTCGTCGCTATGAAATCCAGGAACCGTAATGATAGATAGTTTGTTGGTACCCGACGCCTCAGTAACTTCGTGATGAATGCCTTTGCTGATTACGCAAAGTTCATTGGCTCCCAGATATTCGGTCCAGATCCGTTCACTTTTTGGGTCGTACAGCTTGAGGGCTATGTATCCATCCAGGACGAAGTATATTTCGTCAAACCTCTCGTGATAATGAGCCTTAGTCGGCTTTATGTCTTCCGCTGTCGCTATGTTGAGAAACGGATACTCGTCCCCGATCAGAATTTCATGAATCGGCCCGCAAGTGGGTGATTGCTTGATAATGTGGTCTTTCAACAATTTGACGATCATTTTGCAGTCTCCGTGGTGGAACTAATCGATACTAAGTTACAATGTGCTTTCACACGTTACATTGAGCCGGTTCCCTTCCGCCCTCATAAACTCGCGACCATTGGCGGCCCAATCTTCAATTAATTCAGATGCCGGTCGCAATTCAAAGATTCGGTCGCGTGTCGGAATATGGCTATCAGGCAAACCGCCACCAGTTGAAGAATTCCTGCCGAGGGGTAGATCCAAGGTATGTCGCTACCACGCTGGACCGCAAGCCTCGCAGGTATTATATTGTAAAAACAGGACAAAACGCTCAATCCGCTCCCCAGAATACGGAAAGGCATTCGGCGGTGAAGTCAGGCCTTACTCAAATATTTGCGATCGCGGTATTCAGCCTTACACTGGCGACCGGAACCTCGGCCGCGGGAGAAAAATGCCACAAAATCATAGAGGAATTCGTGTTGACCAGCACCCGCATTTCCCGTGACTATCCGAATCCCGCAGAGCGACAAGAACTCCTTAAAGCGGCCCTGAACGACCTCGCCAGGAATGCTCGTGCGGTTTACGGCCCGTTTTGTCCGTGCAACGAATTGTTGGAAAAAGCCGTTGCGTTGCAGAGACACAGGGAGGGGTGGCGTTCTCCTCCGGCGGGATGGGAGCCCCGCGGGTTTCGGGCCACTTTTCTTCCGCTCGAGGTCGAGATTGCCAGCGAGGATGTCAGGTTGTTGATGGACCTGACGAGCTTGTGTAATGGGCATTGAGTCGAATTTTTAGAACAACCGCTGGTGCCAAATAGGAGGTCAAACACAAGCTCACGGCAGAATTCACCGATCCTTTCTTCGCCGCCGACCCAGGACCGGAAACAGCGAACACAATCCCACGACTGGGCCAGGGTTTTCAAGGCTCCGGCACAGGGCTGAAAAAGGGCTTGACTGAGGAGGGGGCATCACTTAAACTCCAAGGATAATTATTTCGCTCCCGTTTGTACAAGATTTTGCGCTACTGTCCCTATATTGTTCATTAATCCAATTATCGAGAAGGCGCAAGAATGAGAATTGATGACGAGTTTTTCCGTAGAACCAGGACGTTGAAATCCTTCTCGTACACTCTGATCGCCATGTGGGCTGCCGCGGTCTTTGGATTGTTGCTTTGGGGCATATCTAAAACCACCGAAGCAACAAGGCGGGTAGCCGTTCATGTGGCGCAAGCGCATTTTGACAAGGATCGGGCATTCCGACTATGGGCCTCGTCTCATGGCGGGGTGTACGTGCCCGTGGACAACAGGACTTCCCCGAATCCCCATCTGAAACATGTGCCCGAGCGCGATTTGCAGACCCCTTCCGGCAAGGAACTGACCCTGGTGAATCCTGCTTACATGCTCCGCCTGCTCCATGAAGAATTTGCCGACCTGTACGGGGTGGCCGGCCACATTACCAGCCTAAAACCCTTGCGCCCTGAAAACCAGCCGGATGATTGGGAGAAGATTGCGTTGCTGGCCTTCGAAAGGGGAGAGAAAGAGGCTGCGGAATTTACCGACATTAATGGACAGCCATATTTGAGATTTATCAGGCCCCTTCATGCCGAGAAAGACTGTCTAAAATGCCACGGAAACTACAAAGAGGGGGACATCCGAGGCGGTGTGGGAATAGCCTTGCCGCTGAAAAACCTTCTGGAGATCCAACGATCTGAAATACAAACTCAAATCGTTTCTCACGGCTCGATATTTCTCATAGGACTGGTTGGGATAGTCCTCGGCGTGAGGAGGCTGGAAAAACGCGAAGACGAGCGCGATCAGGCTCAACAGGCGCTGGGGGCAAGTGAAAGAAAATACCGGCTATTGTTCGACGACTCCAGGGACGGTGTCTTCATGTCATCCCGAGCGGGTGAGTTGCTGGAGGCCAATCAGTCGGTGTTTGATATGTTTGGATACACAGCGGAAGAAATGATCGGGATGGATGTTCACCGGCTCTACGTGGATGGCGCGGACAGGGCCAAGTATCAAGGGGCGGTAGAGAAAACGGGCTCGGTGAAGGATTACGAAGTGCGCTTCCGCAAGAGAGACGGTACCCTTCTAGATTGCCTTCTCACCAGCAACGTTCGTCTGGGAGAGGACGGATCTGTTGTAGGGTACCAGGGAATCATTCGAGATGTCACCCGCCAGAAGAAGGCCGAAGAGGCCCTGGAAAAACAAGCCAGTGAGTTGCAGCGTTCCAATGCCGACCTCGAACAGTTTGCCTTTGTTGCCTCTCATGATCTGCAGGAGCCTTTGAGGAACGTAACAAGTTGCGTACAGCTTCTGGCCAAAAGGTACCAAGGGAAACTGGGTTCAGATGCCGACCAATTCATGAGCTATGCATTGGAATCAGTTACAAGGATGAAGGACCTTATCAATGATCTCTTGACCTATTCCCGGCTGGGTACCAAAGGGAAACCATTCAAGCCGACCAATTGCGAGGAGGTGCTGAACTTGGTCTTGGCAAATCTGGATTCTGCCATTTCCAGGACTGAGGCTGTGGTTACTAGAGATCCATTGCCCACGGTGACCGGAGACCCCACGCAATTGACTCAGGTTTTTCAAAATTTGATTTCCAATGCAATAAAATTCCAACGAAAGGACGCTGCACCCGTGATCCATGTATCCGCGGCATCAAACGGGGATCAGTGGACTTTTTCAGTGAAAGACAACGGTATCGGTATTGAATCTCAGCATTTGATCCGTATTTTCATGATCTTTCAAAGACTGCACACCAGAACCGATTACGAGGGGACAGGCATCGGCCTTGCCATCGTAAAAAAGATCGTCGATCGCCACGGCGGTCGGATCTGGGTCGAGTCTGAGCGTGGCTCCGGAACCACGTTTTACTTCACCCTCCCGAACTAGAGCCCCCTTGATGCCGGTCTACGGCGGAAGAACTAACCGCGTTCCACGTTGGGGCTGAACCCGTGCCCGGCAATTCGATAGTATCCCTGTATTGCCAGGAAGTTAGCATTTGAGCATACCGCCTTTTCTATGGTAGGGGTCAACTCATCTGCCGGCCCCTAGTGCCGCGAAATCACCAACCTGCCCAGATGGCTCACCTCAATGAACTCCGTTGTCTGTTCCTGATGCCTGCGGGGGTAAGTGGGGTCGTTCCGCCCCTGTGTCGCGTAGGCGAAATTGCATATGGGTTGCCGAAATACTTGTCCGATTTGTCCGGCACCATCCCGTCATTCCGGCGAACGCCGGAATCCAGGCTTTGCAAACCCGCGTTCTGCTCGGGCCTTCTGGACCCCGGTGCCTGCCCCGGACTTTGATCCGGGGTTCGCTGGGGTGACTGGCTCCTCGCGTTACTGTCAGTCCTTCAGCCTATTTTCTGGTGAACCGGACATTGTTTTTCTCAACGGGCCTATCTCAACCGGCACAGGCGCTCCAATGGTGATAATTTGGCATGAAAGTTGCTTCCTATCAAAGCGGTGATGCGACGGGCAAGCGAATAATCAAAGCTTCAAGGCCTCGCTGCCGGCCGACAAACGCATCGGAAGGGAGTCAACCATTGAAGACCGAATACAGAATACTTGCTCTTGCAGTCTTCTTCTTTGTATTCGTCTGTGGGGCTGATGCAGCACTCGAACACTTCTTTTTAGAAGAAAAGTCCTTTTGGGGAGCACTAATTTTTGATGTCTGCCCTCATGTCATCTTTCATCGTTCGCTGATCGCGATCTCCTTTGTCGTGTTCGGGGCCATAGCCGCGGGAGCTATTGCTAAAAGGAAGAGGGCCGAAGAGGCCTATCATGAAAGTGAGCAGCGGTACAGGGCATTGTTTGAGCATGCCGGCGACTCCATTTATCTACTCGAGGCTGAAGGCAAGAACGCTGGTAAAATCATCTCCGCGAACCAGGCCGCAGCGGACATGCACGGCTACACCTTGGACGAGCTTATGTCCATGAACATCGGGGACCTGGATACCCCTGAGGCCGCGCAAGCAGTACCCAGGAGGCTTGAACGGCTTTTACGCGGAGAAAGGATAAGAGAGGAAGTCACGCACCGCAGGAAAGACGGTCAAGTGTTTCCCCTGGAGATAAATTCCGGCCTAATAGAGCTTGGCGACCGGAAGTACATCCTTGCCATAGACAGGGACATCACCCAGCAGAAAAAGGCCGAGAACAGGATCCTAGAGCAGAGGAAGTTCCTCAATGACCTACTCGAATCAGTAACTCATCCCTTCTACGTCATCGATCCGAAGGATTACAGGGTGATAATGTCCAATTCAGCCGCCCGACGCGTTTTTGCGTCTAAGGGGACCGCGTGCTACGCCCTGACCCATGGCCGCGAGGAACCCTGTAATACATCGAAACATCCGTGCCCCCTGGAAATCGTCAAGAAAACCGGGAAACCTGCAACAGTGGAGCATGTTCATTACAACGGCAACGGTGAAGCAAAGAATGTCGAACTCCACGCGTATCCGGTTTTCGATGGCACGGGCGAGGTGACACACGTTATCGAATACGCCATAGACATCACCGAACGCAGAGCCACCGAAGAAGAGCGCCTGCGTCTTGTGACGGCTATTGAGCAATCTGTTGAGACAGTCATGATTACGGACAACCACGGAATCATTGAATACGTCAATCCGGCCTTTGAGAAGATTTCCGGATACACGAAAGAGGAAGTGCTTGGTAAAAACCCGAAATTCTTAAAAGGCACCGAAAACGACGCCTTAGTGTACCAAAGAGTGCTGGCCACCATCACCAGCGGCAAACCCTGGAAAGGACGAATGATCAGCAAGAGTAAGGACGGCAGGCTCTACCACGAAGACATGACTATCTCTCCAGTGCGAAACTCCGCAGGGCTGATCGTGAAGTACGTTGCCATAGGGAATGATGTCACGCGGCAGATGGAGCTGGAGCAACAGCTTGTTCAGGCCCAAAGGATGGAAGCTGTGGGAACCTTGGCCGGCGGGATTGCGCACGATTTTAACAATGTCCTCACAGTCATTCTGGGTTTCGCGGAGTTGTTGTTGATGGACAAGAGCCGGGAGGACCCTGACACCGCGGACCTGCGAAAAATAGTCCAGTCGGCCAAGAGTGGGGCGGATTTGGTTCGGAGATTGTTGACGTTTAGCCGACGGATCGAGACCAAGCCGCGGCCGCTGGACCTGAACCACGAGGTGAAGCAGGCTGAGAGTCTTTTGAGAAGAACCATCCCCAAGATGATCGAGATAGAGCTAGTTTTGGAAGAGGACTTGGGAACCGTCAATGCCGATCCGGGCCAGATGGAGCAAATCTTACTGAATCTGGCCGTAAACGCCAAGGATGCAATGCCGAACGGTGGGCGGCTAACCATTTCTACCGGCAACGTGTTTCTGGACGAGCAGTATTGCCTTGACCATTTTCAGTGTCAATCAGGGAACTATGTTCTTCTCACGGTTTCAGACACCGGCCATGGGATGAGCACGGAAGTGGTGAGCCATATTTTCGAGCCCTTTTACACGACCAAAAAGCCCGGCGAAGGCACAGGCCTCGGGTTGGCAATGGTCTTCGGCATAGTGGAGAACCACGGCGGGCATATCCAATGTCACAGCGAAAGGGGCCTAGGCACCAACTTCAAGATTTTTTTGCCTGCTATGGCGTCGCATGACGAGTTCAATCCGGCTGATACCGCCGAAATGCCCGCATTTGGCACTGAAACCATCCTGCTGGCCGATGACGAAGAATTCATCATGGAGTTGGGAAAGAAAATTCTGAGCCGAGCCGGATACACGGTGCTTACCGCGACAAATGGCCTGGAGGCACTCCGGATCTACGAAAGGAACGGGAAAGAGATTGCCTTGGTGATCTTGGATCTGATGATGCCTGTCATGGGTGGCGCCCAGTGTCTGGAAGAAATCTTGAAGATCAATTCACAGGCAAGGATTCTGCTTGCCAGCGGGTACTCTACAGACTCTTCCGCCGAGCCCGGCGTCAGGGAACGAGCCAAGGGCTTCGTCGCTAAACCGTACACCGTGAAGGCGCTTCTGGAGACGGTGCGGAAAGCCTTGGATGCTGAATAGCTACGCGCTGCGGCCTTCCTCAAGAAGTTGCAATAAGACCTAATTTCAATACTATAGCAGTTTTCGACAGTGATCGCGGATTTCTCCCGGGTGCCACGGACCTGGGCTCCGCTAGGTCCGTCCCGGCGTTTTTGGAAAACGGCAAGGTTGTCCTCCGCATTGAATACCAGATTGAAAAGCGAGCCGATGGTACGGTAAGGCTGGGAATCTTCCGAGTTAGCGTAGCGATAGAACTGGCAGGAATCACCGACCTGGCAAGGCCCAGGTCCGTGGCACCCGATACAGAAAGCATAGCTTGACAGAAGGTGCTACTAAAGTTTTTCTCAAAAGCTCTTCCCGAATGAGATCGTCCCGCGTTGGGGGGGACACCGGCACGTCCTGTACGACCGCCATCCTTGCCAACTGACTGACTCTCGTCGCTCACTCCTACCATGCGGAAACCGGCATGGCCTTACTGTGCAGCTTGTGGGGGGCACGGTGGATTTAGGGCTTCCCCGCAACTTTCGAAGCAAGCTCTATGATCGAGCCTTGGTATCTCGGTATCACGTGATTTTTCCGGACCCGGCCGAGGCGATGGAGGCTTGAAGAAAAATAAGGCACGGTGCCCGAAGGGGCTCAGCATATCCGCGGCAAGAGGTGCAACCTTTCGCAGCCCTAACTTCGAAAGCATGCTGTAAATAGTGCCGCTCTTACCCCCATTGTGCTTCCAAAAGTGGCGTTCCACGAAGTCTATGTTCCCGAAATAGCCGCAGACAAGCTGCGTGAGACGATTCTTGGTAAGATATTTGGTCTGTGTTTTGAGGAATTCGTAGTTTTTCTGGGCCACCTCCCTGGCCGTCAGATTTCTTTGTGATTCTGTCCTGATCCCCATCAAAGCCCAAAAATATAAGTATCTGGGCCCCTGAAGGAGGGTTCCGAATGGAACATACACATGGGGTTCCAGAACACGATATCGTGCCGGAAAAAAATGCAAACTCCGTCCGCAAGGCTTCAGGACCCGTTTAATCTCCGCAAGCGCCTGTTTGTGATCTTGTACGTGTTCCATGACATCCCAGGAGACTACAAAGTCGAACTGATTGTCATCAAACGGTATTCTGTACGGTTCGGAGGGAATCACTCTCAGCACGTCTTTCTCCCCGTGCGACAGTCTCTCTGTCTCCAGGCGATCTGCGATGGCCGGCGAAGGAGGTGCAATATCAACTCCAAAGGCTTTGAAGCCTCGCTTTCTGAAAGCGTAAACCATTCCGCCTTCCCCGCAGCCGAAATCAAGAATGGCGTCGTCAGTGTTGACCGGCCTTCCCAGTTCCGCAAAGACGCGGAGCATCACATCTACGTTGTCAAACGCTTGGGAATCTATAGTACTTATGGTCTCGGCGGCAGCCGCCGAGGCAACGTAGGCGTCGTGGAAACACTCCAACTGTGCTGCTTTCATGGCACTCCTCCTCATAATGAGATGGGTGAAAAACAGGCGGTTTCCCAGGGGACCCTTCATTCAAACATGGCCCCCGGTGGATCTCATATTTCAGATGGCGTCCGTATCAGAGGCAACGATCGCGATAGTCAACTTCCCAAAGAGCAACCCCTTCATACTTTGGATCTCGTCTGGCCTTGGTGTAGACTACGCCACAGTAAATGCATGCTTCGGGTGAGGAGGGATGTGGCGGGAGGCCGCAGCTGGGGCAGGCCTCGGTCACGTCCGCTTCGCCCGTGGTTTGTCCGGCCGGGCCCTTCCCGGTCGGTTTCAAATTCACCGGGACGGAGGAGGACTTTGCGATCGCACGGGATTCGTCCGGATAGGTTTTGCGCGGTGTTGCGCCACAGCGCCTCTCTGAGGCTACCAATCCGATGTCCGATTCGTTTCTCAGAAGGGTCACCTCTGTAGAGGCTTCACAGACTGAGCTGGGCGTTTCTTCCAACTCCGGGGCTTTTCCGTCCCTGGAGTAATATTCGTATTCCGACAGTAACCCTGCCACGATGAGCGTGTCGTAGATCCCTTCCAGGTCTTTTACCGTAAGCATGTACTTTTCCATCAAATACGCATCGTCGGGTTTTGCCCTGAAGGAAACCAGGAATTCCTTGGCCGAAATGGATTTTTTCTCAGGCGAGTCAGTGAGGTTCAAATAGTCGAATTCTTCCTGTGAAGCCAATCCCCTGTCCAACAGAATGTTCTTTACTTTGACCAGAGTTGCGTAGGAAAGGCCATGGTTGTCCATGAGGGTTTTCAGACCCGTTCGCTGTCTCACGTCACGAATGACGGCTGCGGCATTGACTTGTATCTTTTTCATTTCGAGGTCTCCTTCCTGACTGTTGCAGCGTGGTCTGGGCCGTGACGATTTCCTGCACTGAACTTCATTGAGCAACCTCGACGCTGAGACCGTCGGTAGTATTTCCGACGAATTTAGTAGCAAACCCCATGCCAGACAAACATGGTCTGCAGAACGAGCGGATTTGCCTCTCTGCAACGCAACTCGGCCCTTGGAAGGTGTTTCAACTTCTCTACTCTGGAGGAAGCATCGGGTCCCCGTGCACCACACTATTGCGGTGTGCGTGGACAATGAGGTAAAATTATAAGAGTTTTTGAGGAAAGGGCCGCGGAGGCTTTATCTGCAAATGGACTATGCCTTTGGCTCCGTTTGATGGGGCGAGGCGATATGAAAATGTCATTGCGAGGGCTCAGCTCGAAGCAAAACCTGCGGAGTCAAGGAAACAATCCATGTGCAAAAAGGGCCTCGCCGGAAACTCTTCCCGAAACTCACCGGTTTTGGGACCATTTCTCACGCGCTCGGCGAGACCGACGTTCAAGGGGAATCAATTCCACTTGTGTGTGGAATCAAAACCACACCCGTGGTGAACGCTTGGTGCTGTATTCGAATCTGACTGAGCCTGAAGCAACAGTAGTTTGGTCTCGTTGCAGTTGGCCGCAAAATTGCACCTCAGCGCGTCGAACCGTCAAGTAGGTTGGTGTTACCTGAGGGCAAGTCATTGCACGGCAGGGGGTCTCTATGGATAGCGGCGTCATATCCTCGGGTCTTAAGGGCGATCAGGAAGGCAGGATGAAAACAGAGTATAAAATCGTAGGACTTTCCGTGGTTCTTTTTGCGCTTGTGTGTATCGGCGACGCGGTTTTGGAGTCCGCAGCGTTTGGCGAGAAGCCCTTCTGGGACTCGCTGATTTTTGACGTGTCCGGTCATGCCATTTACTCACGGTCGCTGGTCACCCTGGGGTTCCTGGTCTTCGGGCTCGTCGCATCCCGAGCTTTTGCCCGGCAAAGGCGCGCGGAAGAAGAAACCAAACGCACCAAAACTCTCCTGGATTCCGTGATTCACAATCTGCCGGTCGCTGTTTTCCTCAAGACAGCTGATCGCCTGGAATATGCTCTGTGGAACAAGGCGAGCGAGGAACTATACGGATATTCCAGTGAGGACCTCGTGGGCAAGGACCCCTACCAGGTGTTTCCGGCCAAAGACGCGGAAGCTATTGCGCAGGAGGATCGAGCGACTCTGCAACGCGGCACCCTCCTGGAAATCCCTGAGCACTCGATAGCCACGAGACATAGGGGAACCAGGATATTTCACACAAAGAAACTCCCCATATTCGACGAAGATGGAACACCCAGGTACCTCGTCGGAATTTCAGAGGATATCACCGAAAGCAAGGAGGCTGAAAAGGCCCTGATCGAGGCCCGTGAAGCCGCGGAGCAAGCCAGCCGGGCCAAAAGTGAATTTCTGGCCAACATGAGCCATGAAATTCGAACCCCTATCAACGGGATCATGGGTATGACGGAACTTGCCCTGAACACGGAACTTACCGCCGAGCAACACGAATATCTGGAAGTAGTTAGAATATCGGCTGATTCTCTACTGAAGGTGATAAATGACATTCTGGATTTCTCGAAAATAGAAGCAGGAAAACTGGAGTTCATAACTGTAGATTTCGGACTGCGCGACGTGATCTCCGACGCAATGACCATCCTTGCCGTTCAGGCCCACAGGAAGGGGCTTGAGATAACATATGACGTCCCGCCTGAGATACCTGATGCGGTGATCGGAGACCCCGGTCGCCTCCGCCAGGTCCTGGTTAATCTGGTGGGCAATGCCATAAAGTTCACCGAACAGGGAGAGGTGGGCCTGACCACTCGATTGGAGGCGGAAAATCCGGACAAGGTTGATTTGCATTTTACGGTGACCGATACCGGCATCGGCATTCCGCCGGATAAACAGGAAAAGATCTTTCGAGCTTTTGAACAGGCCGACGGGTCCACTTCGCGCAAATACGGCGGCACAGGACTCGGGCTGGCCATTTCGACCCAGTTCGTCAACATGATGGAAGGAAAAATCTGGGTGGAAAGCAAAGTCGGAGCAGGCACCACCTTTCATTTTGTCATCAGGCTGGGTCTCCAGCACGGACGCGTGAAGTTGGAGGCCCCGCAGACAAAAGCAAACATCCAGGGACTTGCTGTTCTAGTCGTGGACGACAACGCTACAAACAGGAGAATACTGGAGGACACCCTGCGGTACTGGGGAATGAATCCTGTGGTTGCCGACAACGGGCCGAAAGCGATGGAACTGCTGTTGGAAGCGTCCGAACGCGGACATCCCTTCCCGCTGGTGCTGACGGATTGCATGATGCCGGGGATGGATGGGTTTGAGTTGGTAGAACGTTGCAAACAGGACTCTCGCCTGGCCGCCTCCACGATAATAATGCTCACGTCTTCAGGTGAGCGAGGCGATGCCTCACGTTGCGTGAAGCTGGGGATCTCGGCTTACCTGGTGAAACCGATCAAGCAGTCCGAATTGTTTTTTACCGTTTCCAAGGTGCTCGAGGAACCAACTCCGGGAGAAACCCATCCATCACTAATAACTCGGCATTCCATACGAGAGAGTAAAAATCGTCTCAATATACTGTTGGCCGAAGACAACCCTGTCAATCAGACGGTTGCACTCCGAATGCTTGAAAGGATGGGCCACAGCGTGTCCTTGGTTGAAAACGGCAAGGAAGCATTGGAGACAATAAAGCTAGCCGGTTTCGACCTCGTTTTGATGGATGTACAGATGCCCTTGATGGACGGCCTTGAAGCAACCGAAGCTCTCAGGGAGTGGGAAAAAACCACGGGCAAGCATGTTCGTGTTATCGCCATGACAGCCTACGCCATGAAAGGCGACGAGGAAAGGTGCCTGGCGGCAGGGATGGACGGTTATATTTCCAAACCCATAAGCGCTCAGCGGCTTTATGAAGCGATCGAGGACATGATAGATCAGACGAAGAAGCCAGGAGAAAACGTCGCAGCCTCCGCGGTGAAACCGGAAGCTTTGGACAAACTCGTGATACTTGATCGAGTAGGTGGAGACACTGAATTATTGAAGGAAATCGTGGACCTTTTTCTCGAGGACTATCCGGATCTTTTGGTCAAAATTCGGGAAGCGTTGCAAACAAAAGACTCTCAGCTTCTGGAAAAAACCGCTCATGCTCTCAAGGGGTCGGTCGGGAATTTTGGAGCTGAATCTGCTGTTCAAGCCGCGTTGAACCTCGAAAACATGGGCAGGAACCAAGACTTGGCCGAAGCTCCGCAAACTCTGGTGAACCTGGAAAAAGAACTTGAACGCTTGCGCGAAGAATTGGCCGGTTTTGTGAAGGAGATCGGGAATTGAGGATTCTGCTTGCGGAAGATGATCTCATAACCCGAAAGTTGGTCCAGGCAAACCTTGTCAGATGGGGCCATGAGGTAGTGGTCTGTTCTGACGGGGCCGAGGCATGGAAGGTCCTTCAAGGAGATGACCCGCCGAAACTGGTCGTTGTCGATTGGATGATGCCCGAAATGGATGGGATCAGCCTTTGTCGAGAAATCCGGAAGGATGGGAAGAGGCCCTACACCTACATCATCCTGCTGACCGCCAAGAACAAGAAAGAGGATGTTGTCGAAGGGCTGGAGGCGGGGGCCGACGACTATGTGATCAAGCCTTTTGATACCCATGAACTGAGAGTCCGAGTAAGGGCAGGATCGCGAATCGTTCGATTGCAGGAAGATCTCATGGCCGCACTGGCTGCATCGGAGTTTCAGGCTACGCATGATACGCTGACCGGCCTATGGAACAGGCGAGCCATACTGGAGATCCTTCAAAAGGAGTTGGATCGGAGTCGGCGGGAGACGGCTCCTTTGGGTCTAGTCATGCTGGACCTGGATCATTTCAAGCAAGTCAACGACTCATACGGACATCAGGCAGGAGACGCGGTCCTCGGGGACGTCGCGCGAATGATGACGTCCTCGTTGAGGAGCTATGATTCAGCAGGCCGATACGGTGGGGAAGAATTTATCATGGTTCTGCCGGGCTGTAACGCGCAGGACTCCAAGGTCATCGCAGAGAGGCTTCGATTGTTGGCAACCGCCACTCCGATTGAGACATCCGGGGGAGTTTTGTCCGTGACAATAAGCTTGGGCGTGGCAGCCACCGACGGCTCAGGGCATTGTGAGGCGAGTTCTTTGATAAGAGAGGCTGACGAGGCCTTGTATAGCGCGAAGCGCCAAGGACGGAATCGGGTCGAAGTGTGGGAAGGAGGCGCCTGATGGCAGAAAAAAGGCAAATCAAAGCTAAAGACATCATCAACGATATTCGGCGCGGCATGACTGATTCCGAACTCATGGAAAAGTTCAGGCTTTCCATAAAAGGGCTCCAGAGCGTTTTCAGAAAACTGGAGGCCGTCAAAGCGATAAAACCTTCAGAGCTTTACGGACGCTTTCCGGGATTTGACGACACTATCGATGTAGACCAGCTTCGGCGAGAACTCAGAGAATATTTGGAATTGTCGGTGCCGATCTATGAAATGGAGCGCCCGGAAAAGATTGGGGCGGTCAGGGACATCTCGACCAAAGGAATAGGAGCGAGAGGCATACAGGCGACACCAGGGGAAACGAAAACCTTGGTGATCGATCCGGGGCATTTCTTTCCCATCGAGCCGTTCAGTTTCGAGGCAATATGCCGTTGGGTGAGAAGGGAAGGCCCGAACAGGGATTACGTCGGTGGATTTGAGATCACCGAAATCTCGGAAGAAGGCGAGAAGAGGCTTCAGGAAATTGTCAGCAAGGTCTCGCTGTGCGATGCATCATTTTGCAAGCTTGAATAAAATGAAAAAGCAAGTTGCAAGAATTCTCGTGGTGGATGACGAGCCACATGTATGTGACCTTCTGATGCGTTGGTTGACCGCAGACGGGCACAGTTGCGCCCCTGCCTTCAATGGAGAGACCGCGCTCAGGTTGTTGCAGAGCCACGAGTTCCACCTGGTCATTAGTGACATCATGATGCCCGGCATCTCAGGAATGGATCTGCTGAGAACCATCAAGATGAGGTTCCCCAAGATAGCGGTCTTAATGGTTACAGCAGTTGACGACCGAAAAACCGGTATTCTTGCGTTAGAATTGGGGGCCTACGGTTACATCATCAAGCCTTTTGACCGAAATGAAATCCTGATCAATGTGGCCAGCGCGTTGGAGCGGCGTGAGACCTCTCTACTGGCCCGGCAGTATGAACTAAACCTCGCCGAACACGCCCACCGGCACGATTTGGAGATGCGCCACCGTGAGGAAATCATCCTTCGTATGATTTCAGCTTCTGGCAGGGGCCACGGAGAGACTGGAGGCCACCTCCGAAGGGTGGGCAGCTATGCCTCGGCTTTGGCGAAGACTGTGGCGTCCGGGTGGACGCTTCGAGCCCTCGAAGACATCGAAGTTGCCGCTGCCCTGCATGACGCGGGCAAGGTGGGAATTTCACATCGGATATTGCACAAGACCGGAAAACTGACGCCCGAGGAATTCGATGTAATGAAAACCCACACGCTGATAGGCCAGCGAATTCTCGGGGATTCCGATGCCCCTCTGCTACGCATGGCTAGGGACATAGCGTTCTCGCACCACGAGAGATGGGACGGCTCCGGGTACCCGCAAGGGTTGGCAGGGAAGGCAATTCCGGAGACCGCCAGAATAGTGGCCGTGGTTGAAGTCTATGACGCGCTGATCAACAAGCGATTGTACCGGCCCGCGTTCACGGAAGATGAGGCCCTGTCAATGATGATCCAACAATCAGGCAAACAATTCGACCCCCGGACACTGGATGCCTTTATTAGCATCCTTCCTGAAATAAGGGATATCCGTGACGAGATAGAGAGAGCGGAGTTGGGGTCTCAAAATCCTCCGGCGATTTTGAACCGTTGACCGTCTGAGTGGAGAATCCCGTGTGAGGTAATTATTGTGGAAGAGCAGCGAGCAGGAATTCTTATAGTTGATGACGAGCCGGGTATAGGTGAACTCCTCTCCCGTTGGCTCACGGCCGAAGGTTACGGTTGCGCAGTGGCCGACAGTGGAGAGATGGCCGTCAAGTTATTGGAAAACGACCACTTTGACCTGGTGGTGAGCGACATCATGATGCCCGGGATGTCCGGAATGGATCTCCTTACATTCATCAAGACCCTTTTCGCCGATGTCGCCGTCGTCATGGTTACCGCGGTCGATGACCGTAAGACGGCCATCATGGCCTTGGATTTGGGGGCCTACGGCTATGTTATCAAGCCTTTCGACCGAAATGAGATCTTGATAAACGTCGCTAATGCCATTGAGCGCCAGCGCCTGACATCGTTGAGCCGGAAATACGAGCAGGAATTGGAGACCAAGGTTAAACAGAGGACAATCGAAGTTCGAGAACGCGAAGAAGAGATTGTGCTTCGGCTCATTTCCGCGGCCGGCTATAGAGACCATGAAACCGGGGCGCATATCAGGCGAATAGGTCTATATGCCGCGGTCATGGCAACGGATCTCGGATGGGAGACCCGAGAGGTGGAGCTTATCCGTCTTGCCGCGCCCATGCACGATGTCGGCAAGATTGGAATAGCGGATAGCATTTTGCTCAAGCCAGGCAAATTGACCTTTGAAGAATTCGATGTCATGAAGACCCACACGGTGATAGGCGCGCAAATTTTGGGCGGATCGGACATTCCCTTGCTGCAGATGGCCAAGGAAATCGCCTTATCACACCATGAGAGGTGGGACGGCTCCGGCTATCCTCATGGGTGGGTAACGGATTCCATACCCCAAAGCGCTCGCATCGTTTCAGTTGCCGACGTATACGATGCTCTCGTGCACGATAGGGTATACAGGCCTGCATTGCCCGAGGCCGAGGCCCTCGCAATTATGAATGATCAGAAGGGGCGGTATTTCGACCCGCGTGTTTTCGATTCCTTTACCCGAAAGCTCCAGGAATTGCGCCATATCAGGGAAGAGGTAAGAGAAGAAAACGAGGCCGTCCCGTGTGTAGTGAGCTAGCACTGTTTTCGGCCGCGTTGAGCCCGCGGCGAAGAAGCTCTGACAAAGACTATTCTTCGAACCTTGTTCCGTCTGATACCAATGCGCTTTCGTACGAGTGAACATGGCGGGCATCCCGCGTCCCGCGGGACCGCTACCATATCGTGGTAGGGGCTGGCGTCCCTGCCGGCCCACTGCAAATATTCCTTGTTTGGTCGAGCATTGGTCTGGCGGTTCCTCTTTCTTTGACTGCACCTCCCTCCAGGGAGGGGCTATCGGTCCCCAAGTATGGGGAAGCCGCTCCACACATTCCTGCCTAGTCTGTCGTTCTTTCCAGTCACCCGTCCTCCTTGCACACCAAACGTTCTATAGATTCAGCGTGTTGTCAATTCGAAAGCAGCCAAGGATATCTGGCACGGATCGTGCTCACTAAAACTAGGCAAGGAGCGACGAGAATGGTGACAGAAAGGAAAAGGGCAATGCATACGGCCAAAAGATCTTGTGCAGGTTCACTTGCATTGAGTGAATGCCCCGCAAATGAGGCCAGGCTACTGTCGGCAGATCTGCTCCGCTACGAAAGCCACGCTGCGGAATGGCTGGCTTCACTTCAAAGACCCTCTGAAGCGGCTTCCAACCAAATTCCTTGCTTGAAGAGGAAGTCGTATCAAATGGCTCTCTGGGGTCTTGTGGCAGCCTCTTACTGCGTTTCCTTGATGCTCATGGCCGGCCCGTTCAAGCCGGACCTGAATGTGCATCTCACCGTTTACAAGGTGGGCCATGTGGCAGGCTTCGCGGTCCTGGGCCTGATAGTGGCCTTTTATTTCAGAAGAGAGTTCGGGTTCAGCGTCCTTCTGGGTGTTACTTTGACTTTGCTTGCCTGCGCCTTCTTCGGCGGGCTCGTGGAGCTGTATCAATTCTTAGTCCCTGGGCGCTCTCCCGAGTTGCGAGATATTACGCTCGATTCCATAGGCGCTTTCGCCGGGGCCATAGCATATGGGGCCCACCGGATGACGGCTGCCGGTACGAGGTTCACCCCGCGGCAGGCAAATTCGGTTGAAGCGGTCGAAAGCACGCAGGAGCTACTGGAAAGACGTTAGCGCTTCTCGCAGGTCGAAATGACAACACCTTGGCACTCCAAAAGAGGAGGATTGACTATGCAACAGGGTAACGTAGTACGTATCGACACAGCCAGGGCTGTGCTGCCGGGAAAGCGCAAGATAAACGCGGCACAAGTAGTTCAGGATATCCGATCCGGTATGAGTGATCTCTCTCTCATGAACAAGTACGAGCTTTCCGGACAAGGGCTCCAAAGCCTTTTCCACAAGCTCATGGATGCCAAGCTGATAAACAAGTCGGACCTGGAACGCCGGTCGAATTTGATGGAAAGAACCGTCGACTTACAGGTCTTCAGGTGCCCTGCGTGCTCCATGCCTCAGTTCAATCCGTTTGATGAGTGCCCGCAGTGCGGGGTCCTGGTTTCAAAGCACAAGAAGCAGTTCAGACAGATTGAGCAAGAGGTCAAGCACTCCGAGGACCACCACAGGACCATACAACATCAGAAGTCGCTCCCTGGTTTCCAGGGAGCGGTGTTCCATGCAAATCCTCAGCGCACCGGCTTCCATAAGTCGCCCGGCATAGCCAAACTCAACGCCTTGAAGTGGAAATTCAAAACCAGAGGATGGGTGGCCTCCTCTCCGGCGGTTTACGACGGACTGGTATACCTGGGTAGTTATGACGGCAACGTGTACTCACTCGTGGCCGCAACGGGCAAAGTGAACTGGCAGTTTGCTACGGAAGGTCCTGTGCACTCCTCCCCAGGGGTTGTGGATAATTTGGTTTTCTTTGGAAGCATGGATGGCAATTGCTATGCCGTCGAAAGAAAGACCGGCAGGCCCGCATGGAGGTTTAAGTCTGGTGGGCCTATATATTCCTCCCCGGCTCTATTCGACGATGCATTATACGTCGGGAGCCTGGACGGCTGGCTCTATGCGCTGGCGGCCGACACCGGACAAGTATTATGGCAGTTCAAGGCCATGGGGCCTATTCACTCGTCACCCGCGCTGTCGGGAAACCTTGTCTATGTCGGAAGCCTGGACGGAAACCTCTATGCTCTTGACATCGCCACGGGCCGAAAAGAATGGGAGTTTGTCACGCGGGGTCCCGTCTCGAGTTCTCCTGCATTTGAAGACGGATTGGTGGTCTTTGGGAGCATGGACGGACGGCTCTACGCTGTAAAAGCCTCCACCGGGCAGGAACAATGGCATTTCAAGACCGGGGGAAAGATAACCTCCTCTCCGGCGATTGGTTTCGGAGTCGTTTATTTTGGTAGCCAGGATGGGCACATATATGCCGTCGACATGCTTACCGGCCAACAAAAATGGACTTTCCGGACCGACGGTCCGGTCACTTCGTCGCCGGCGCTCGCCTATGGGCTTGCGTGTGCAGGAAGTTCCGACGGCAATCTCTATGGCGTGGACTTCAATTCCGGGCAAATGAAATGGAAGTTCACGACCGGCGGGCCCGTGTACTCTTCCCCCACAATATGCGATGGAGTGATTTATTGCGGGAGCGACGATGGGACCATTTACGCGGTGCACTGAGAAATGGTTTCCCGAAATCTTGAAGGAGCATGAAATGAGTCATCCGTGGGACAACAAGGATGTGGTTTTCAAAACCCGGGTCGTGCTCCGGGCCATGAGGGACGAGCAGACGGTGGAGGAGATAGCCATGGAATACGGCGTCCCGGTCGCTCAGGTCCTGGAATGGAAAAAGCAGGTGATAGACGAATTGCCGGAAATATTCTCGGAGAAGCGATCCAAACGTCGTCGGTCCACATTGGATTTCACGTAGTTGGTTAGCAGCCCGACAAACGGCCGGCCGACCTATCAACCGGGTCCACACAAGAATCGACATCCTTGTGCTGCAGCAGGATGGTGAGATTGCAGCGTTCCGCCCGGTGACCGCGGAGAATTCCCGCGGGAGCCTTGACGGCCGGAAGGCAACGGCCCGGAGAAAGCGCGGACAGAAGTCACAAAAAAACCCTGCTCTTTGTCCCGTCACAACTCCCATAGCGAAAATCGTCACAACGAATGATGAAAATGCTCGCAGACTGGGTTCCACGAAGGTGCCACCAAGTTCGTCCCTGCACGGATGAGCTTCGCACAGCAGTGGCACCCGCTGCAAAGTGACTACTCAGTAATGATACAATGCGGCCGGATGAAGTAGGCCTCTTCAAAGGCAATCGGCCATTAATTTTGGCAATCACTATAGTTGTTCCCACAAGCTCTTCCCGAATGAGATCGTCCCGCGGGCCGCGGGATGTCCGCCATGCTTATTCGTATGAAGAGTAGTCGTCATCAGTTCGCCTTTCGGAAGCATCTTTTCCGCCTGCTTGCTGTTCCCCCTCTTGTATTCATTTATTATCCGCTTGAATTAATCTTGACGGACCCGCAGGGATCTGATGATATGCAGCAACGTGCTCGCAGAACCCAACCGTGCGGTCTGTGTCTGATTGTTTGAGGCGTTTTCTACTGCTCACCTCCCGGCGTACCCCTTTTCAAAGGGCGGAAGAACGTGTCACCGAAACGAACCATCAAGGCCAAAGAAATCGTAAATGATATCCGGGCCCATATGACTGATGCCGAGATTATGGACAAGTACGAGTTATCGGCCAAAGGGCTTCAAAGCATGCTTTCGAAGCTGCTTAGCATCAAGGCCGTGACCCAGAAGGAGATCGACCGGCGGCCCGCGGCATGCAGCGACACTGTTGTTATCAGGCAGATCACCGCGGGCGAACTCGTCCAAGAGATCCGCTTGGGCGTGTCCGACTTTGAGCTGATGGAGAAATATGGCTTATCTTCGAAAGGTCTTGAGAAGGCCTATCGAATACTTATCGAAGCAGCGGTGATAACCGAGGGGGAACTTCGTAACCGCTCTCAATCGGTATATGACACGGTTTTCATCGAATCCATGCGTGAACTGCCGCGATATTATCTGGCCCTCACCGTGGAGATCCACGACGCGGCACGGCCGGGGACCCCGGGGAAACTGCGAGACATTACGGAACAAGGGGTAGGCATAACGGGAATTCGAGCAACAATTGGTGAGGTTAAGACTCTCGTAATTCCCGCGGAAAGTTTCATCGACGTTCAACGGATCGTGTTCGATGCCGAATGTATCTGGACTGAACCGGGAGGCCCTGGCGGAGAGCCCGCGGCCGGGTTCCGAATCGCCAATATCTCGGAGCAGGGACTTAATGACCTCAAAGAGCTAATCAGGGCAGTTGCCTTTGATCGTTAGGCGATTGTTGAGGCCAAGATTGCGTGCCGGGATGGATAGTCCTTGTTGATCGGCCTGAACGGCACCCCTGGAGAGGCATGTATGTCACCGAAGAAGCCCGAATCGGAAAGCAGCAAACTGGATAAGATTATTGCCGAGGCTCTACGCAACCGAACACTTCGGGAGACCGCTTACCGCGACCGAGCGCTCAGGCTTTTCCCGCACGTATGTGCTCGATGCGGCCTGGAATTCACGGGGAAGCGGCTGCGCGAACTCACAGTCCATCACAAGGATCACAACCACGAGAACAATCCGCCCGATGGCAGCAATTGGGAGCTGTTGTGTGTTTATTGTCATGACAAAGAGCATGGCCGATATTCGGAGGATGAATCCCATGACGAGGCCGAATCATGGGACGAGGAAGGGTCGGGTTCCGGATACAGGCCGTTCGCCGGTCTCCAAGACTTACTTAAGGATAAAAAGTAGTGCGCCAACCAATACCTTCACGCTTGGAAAGTGGTAATTCAGCGAGAAGCAGCGTAGTCTGGGCAGTTCGGCTAATTCTCCCGTCACCCTGTGTACTAAAGGGGGGAATTGACGGATTTGATGACACCGGCCTGAGCGCTGTGGATTCAGAACGGCCTCTCTTTGAACTCAGATTCCTATGACAATGCCCCACTGCCAGAAGAAACGTAGTTTTTGCATGGTGCCACGCATGCGCGAAGCTCATCCGTGCATGGACGAGTCCCGCGATGCGCCGGACAAGCGGGTGGCGTCGTAGGCATTCTCATTGTTTGTTGTGGCCATTTCCGCCGGGATAGTTGGGAAAGGGCATCGGAAAGACTATTTGACCGTTAGCTATGGTCAGTAATATTTGGAATGTAATCTTCCTTTGTTCAGCAGACAACCGATGCTCCGATGGCCCCATCAGCGCCTGTGGCGGGAACAACCATCCCCTCAATTCTATGTGTTCCGTTATGATTACATCACATTTCTATGCGTCCTTTGCGACGCTGAAAGTTTCGCCGCTCGGAGGGAAACGCTGTGTTAGATGAAGACAAAACTAGGGATGAATTGATTGCGGAATTACTGAAGATGCGGCGCCGGGTCGGGGAACTGGAATCTGCCTTGAAGCGATCGGGGAGGGACCGGGCTTCTTCAAGCCGGGCGCTGGGTCAAGTGTTGACCAAGGCTATCCAATCTTCGGCCGAACGTGTCATTAAGCATGATTTACGAAATGACAGGGGTGGAAGGGAGTACATCGAGCACGGGTTTCCAAAAGACGATGAATTGTATCGTATGCTTGTCGAGACCGACAGAGACATTGTCTGGACCCTTGATTTGGAGCTTCGATACACCTCCGTCAGTCCCTCGGTCACCAAGGCCCTTGGCTATTCGGTAGAAGAAACGATGGCTGTTAACGCTTTGGACGGCCTCACACCACCATCGCGCGCGCGAATCCTAAGGGCTTACCAGGAAGAACTAGCGATAGAAGCGGCTGGACCGAGGGATAGATACACCTCACGAACAGAGGAGATAGAAAGGTATCACAAGGACGGCTCTACTCGGTGGGAAGAAGTCACCATGACGTTCCTGCGAGACGCGGATGGCGGGATCATAGGGATTTTAGGAATTTCGCACGATATTACCCAACGCAAGCACAAGGAGAAAGAGCTACTGAGGGCTCGCCGTGAACTTGAAGAACGAGTTCAGGAACGCACCGCGGCTTTGATCGCATTGAACGAAAAGCTCATGCTCCAAATTGAAGAGCGCAAGAAGGCAGAAAAGTCATTGCGCGAGAGCGAGCACATGTTGAGAAGCATCCTGGATACTTCCCCCGTTGCGATCGCGCTTATTAGCCGCGATAGAGAGATAAAATGGGCCAATGAAGCCGGGATCAGGATGTTCGGCTATGAAAAAGAATCGGAATGCGTCAAGCAAAACGCTAGAATACTCTATCGTTCCAGGCAGGAATTCGAAAGGACCGGACAAATAGTTTACGACGGCCTTGAAGCAGGGAGGGTTACTGAAACCGATGCTGAATTCAAAAGAAAGGACGGCTCCACCTTTTTCGGACACATAAGGACGAAAGCTTTGGATCCTTCCAACTTGTCCCGAGGCGCTATATCGGCCGTATATGACATAACGGAGAGCAGGAAGGCCCAGGAGGCTCTGAAGGAGAGTAAGGCCCGGTACAAATCGCTGTATTCCATGATGCGTCTCATGTGTGACAATGTTCCGGATCTTATTTGGGCAAAGGACTTGGAGGGCCGATATGTCTTCGTCAACCGAGCGATGGGGAAAAGGCTCCTGAACGCACGAGACACTGATGAGCCTATCGGCAAGACCAACAAGTTCTTTGCGGAAAGGGAAAAGAAGGCTCACCCGGATGATCCGCACTGGCACACTTTTGGCGAAACTCGGACCAACTCGGATCAGCAAGTGATGAGCACCAAGAAACCGCAAAGGTTCGGCGTGTTTGGCAGGGTCAAGGGAAAGCTTCTCTACCTGGATGTGTACAAGGCCCCTTTTTGGAACGAGCAGGGGGAGATGATAGGCACAGTAGGATGCGGCAGGGATGTCACCCGGGAACGCGCGGTCCAGGTGCAACGTAAGAGGACTGAGGAGGCTTTGAAAGAAAGTGAGGAGCGATATCGGTTGCTCGTGCAACTTTCACCGGACGGCATTGGTGTACACATCGGAGGCCGATTCGTATTCGCCAACAAATCCGCGGCCGATCTCCTCGGGGTAGCAAACCCCGAAGAACTCATCAACCGGAGCATCACGGAATTTGTACACCCGGATTACATGGAGACGGTCGCGGCTCGACTCAAGGGATTGGCCGAAGGGAAACCGCAGGAATTGACAGAAGAGAGACTTGTGCGGGTTGACGGCCAAATCATAGATGTGGAAGTAGCTGCCGTCCCGGTGTCTTACCGAGCGGAAGCGGCCGCTCAGGTCTTCTTCAGAGATATATCAGCCCGAAAACGGTCTCACGAAGCGCAAAAGCGAATGGTGACCGCTGTGGAACAATCCGCGGACGCAGTTGCCATCACCGATCATTTGGGCAGAATACAATATATCAATCCTGCCTTTGAACTCATTACAGGGCATACAGGAGAGGAGGTCATCGGCAAGAGCTTGGCGTTCCTAAAGAGCCGTGATCATGATGAAACCTTTGATGGGGCCATGTGGGAGGCGGTATTGAAAGGAGAAGGGTGGAAAGGCCGTGTCGTGGGCGAAAGGAAAGACCATGAGGTTTTCCACGCTATTATCACGATCTCCCCTGTGCGAGACCCATCGGGAAAAATCCAGAACTTCGTAGGCGTCGGGCATGACATAACACAACAGGTTCAGCTTGAAAGACAGTTACTCCAAGCCCAAAAAATGGAGGCGATCGGTACGCTTGCCGGAGGCATTGCCCACGACTTCAATAACTTGCTTCAGATTACCCTGGGCTACTCGGAACTGCTTCTGTCCGACAAGAAGGAGACTGATGCCGAACATGCGGATCTCTCGAAAATACTACAAGCCGCTAAAAACGGTGCGGAGCTGGTGCAACGATTGCTCACGTTCAGCAGAAAAGTAGAGCCCAAGCTGATCCCGCTAAATCTCAACAGACAGATAGGTCACGTGGAGAAACTTCTCAGGCGAACCATTCCCAAAATGATCGATATCCAGACGGATTTGTCAGGAGACCCTGCAGAAATCAATGCAGACCCGTCTCAGATGGAACAGGTGCTGATGAACTTGGCTGTTAACGCCCGCGATGCCATGCCGGAAGGTGGAAAAATAACTCTTGGTACAAAAAACGTGAGTCTCGACGAAGAATATTGCAGGCTTAACATTGGGTCCAAGCCCGGACAGTACGTGGCGCTCACCGTCTCCGACACAGGCCACGGAATGGACAAGACAACCATCGAGCATATTTTTGAGCCCTTTTACACAACCAAAGAAGCAGGACGAGGGACCGGGCTTGGCCTGGCCATGGTTTACGGAATTGTCAAGCAGCATGAAGGGTATATTACCTGTGAAAGCGAAGTTGGACATGGCACGATTTTCCGTGTTTATTTTCCGCAGAGCCGCGCTCCGGAGCAGCCCCGGACGGAAACGCCCGAGTTGCCGTATGTGACCGGAACCGAAACGATCCTCTTGGTTGACGACGAAGAGGTATTGCGGGACCTGGGGGAACGCATCCTAACGCAGGCCGGGTACGCCGTGATCACGGCTTCTAATGGCGAGGAAGCGCTGGGCCTGTTCAATGAAAAAAAAGACCGAATTGCCCTCGTGATTCTGGACCTATTCATGCCCACGCTGGGGGGAAAAGAGTGCCTTAAAAAGCTTGTGAAAATCGATCCACAGGTAAGGATCCTGGTGGCAAGCGGGTATTCAGGGGATGCTTCCGTAAGAGAATCTTTCGATCTGGGCGCAAGGGGCTTTGTCAGCAAGCCGTGTGGTTTCAAGGAATTGCTGCAAGAAGTGCGCAAGGCACTGGATGAAGGCTGAGGTGCCGAACCGAGGAGCGGTCATGGTTGAAGCCAAGGGTTCATACGCCGGAATAAGTTTGTTGTGGGAAGATTACAAGCTTAATTCCGATATGTACCGAGAGGCCTCCCGGCACATGGGCCAGATTTTTTTCATGGGAATCGCGGGGGTATTTGCGGCCTTGTTTCTAGGTTATCTCTGTCCCGACGCGAGAGGTCCGGTCAATTCGGTCCTTCCCTGTGTAATTATCGCATTGTACGTACTGATGGAAATTCAGGGCTCGGAATTGATGGGGCGGGAACGTTACCTGGCTGTCCTCGAAATCAGAATGCGTTCTATGGCAGGCTCGGATCTTCCTTGCTGGGAATCCGGATTTCGACCTATTATTTACCACACGCGGCAGCATAAATGGCTCCAGCGCGTATTGGCAGCTCCTGCGGCGGCATTCTACGTGGTTTGTGTGTGGAAAGCCGTGCCTTATCTCAGGATTTGGCATTATGGTGTTTGGATTCCTGCCTTAATCGGCTATATTCTGTTGCCGGTACTTGCGTTTTATCTTGTCCTGGGACTACGGCGAGAAATCACCGGAGGCCTGGCTGAGTTTGAAAAGCAAGTGAATTCACGGCACCCGCAATCATTGGGAGAGTGATCGAAGTTGCGGGAGTTCTTTTGGACCAACGGGGCTGGACGGACATGAAGCGACAGATTAAGGGCAGAGATCTGATTAAGGACGTTCGGGCAGGCATGGCCGACTGGGAACTACAAGTGAAATACAGGCTGTCGCCAAAAGACTTGCGCGCGGCTTTCAACAACCTGGTGGCCCGGGAAGCTATTACCCATGATGAACTTTACCAGATTTCCCCGTTCTACAAGGACGCAGCCGATGGCTTTAAGGAACGAAGACACTGTCGGGCAGATCTGCCGGTTTATGTTCCCGTGCATGACGTCGACACAGCGGCAATCGGCGTGTTAAGGGATGTTTCTGAGACGGGCTTCCGAGTGGCGGGCCTTGAAGCTACCATCGGCCAGGTCAAGACGTTCCTCCTCCCGGTTGAAACGTTCATTTCAGCCGATCCTCTGGTTATCACCGCGGAGTGTAAATGGATCGAAACAAAAGGCCGGCACAAAGTGTACACCGTCGCCGGGTTCGAGATAATAGATATTCCGGACAAGGTCCAAGCCATCCTCCGGGAATTCACCGAGCTGATATCGCTTGGCTGTAAAACAGGCGAATGGCAGGAGTTCGATTGATATCTATTCTCCTGCAACTGAAGGATTTGTATCCTGTTATTGTCCCGCCAACCTACGCAACCAGGTCCGTGAGGTCTCGAATCTATTCTTATCCTTCTAAGCGCGAATCCTATGAAAACGCCTCGAAGACAACAGGCAATCCCGCGTTCAGCGCGGGACGGCGCTACCGGCGTTTTCATAATTCGTTGTGGCGCCGGGTGCCACTGACCTGGTTCCCAGGTCAGTGCCGGACAAGTTGGAGAACTAAGTCACTTTTTTGAAAGCGAATCGGTATGAGAAAATACTCCTTCGCATGAATAAATCATCAAAAAACGGACAGAAAGTTCTTGTAATCTTGGGAATGCACCGCAGCGGCACTTCCGCGGTAAGCCGGGTGGTGAACCTTCTTGGAGTAGATTTGGGCTCAAGCCTGTTGCCGCCCGCTCCTGACAATCCGACAGGTTTTTGGGAACACAAAGAGATCGTGGAAATTAATGAACGTCTTTTCTATGTTCTGGGAAGGCATTGGACTTCATATTTAACATCGCTGCCTGACAAATGGTGGCTGAGACAGGACATTCAGGAACTTCAACAGCGACTGGTGGGGTTGGTTCAGCGCGATTTTGGCCAGTCCATGCTTTGGGGCCTCAAGGACCCTCGCCTCTGCAGACTCCTCCCCCTCTGGCTAAGGGTTTTCAGCCAAATCAATTGCCGAGCGTATTGCCTCCATACGATCCGTAACCCTCTGGAAGTGGCTGATTCCCTTGGCAAACGCGACCGACTTCCTCGGAACGTCTCGTTCATACTGTGGTTGCAACATGTCCTCGAAGCTGAAAGAGAGACACGAGACCTCCCAAGGACTTTTATCACCTATGATCGATTGCTCGAAGATTGGCGCTCCACAGTGCGAGGAGCGGCCAAAGCTTTCCACTGGGACTGGGATGATGCAATCGATGTGGTAGGCCCACAGGTGGATGCCTTTCTGAACCCGAGGATGAGGCATCACGATCGGACGTCGAATTTACAGAAGGATTATGGCTCGATGCCTGGCCTCGTAGCTGCGGCCTATGAGGTCCTGGTACGTGCCTCTACCGGAGACGAGGAAAGTCTGGCTACCGTTCTCGATGGAGTCAGCCTGGAGCTGAATGCAGGATTAAGATCTTCAGTCGGGGAATTGGTTGTTCCGGAGTTGGAATCCCAGATTTCGCGGTCTTATGCCGCTGATGCGGATCTGGCGGACCTCAATTCCAAATTAACCATTTGTCGGGCTGAATTGGACCGCGTTGCACAAACGTGGTCCTGGAAGCTCACGTCACCCCTGCGCAGGTTTTATGATTACTGGACGCGGAAGCAAAATTGAGCCAACATCCAGACCCGACAAATCCCTCACCCTGTCCCCCTCCCCTTGGGAGAGGGGATTCAGAATCGCACCCTCTCCCTCCGGGAGAGGGCGAGGGTGAGGGCTCACGCGTTCACAATCGGACGACCAACTGGGGCCAGAGCACAGTTGACATAATTATCCCGTGTTACAACACCGGGAGATATCTGCGACAGGCGATTGATTCAGCGCTGGCTCAGACGTATCCCCGAATCAACGTTCTCGTCGTAGATGATGGATCGACCGACAACACTAGCGAGATCGTAAAGTCCTATGAAGGCCGCGTCGGATATTTCTATCAAGAAAACAAAGGCTTACCGGCTGCCCGAAACATCGGGATAACACGGACCCACGGTGATCTTATCTGTTTGCTGGATGCCGACGATGTGGTCCTTCCGCACATGATGCAGGATCAGGTGGAGGAGTTTGAGAAAGATGCCCGCGTGGACATTGCGCATGGCAGGACACTGGCCTTTGACAACGATGACCTGGCGCATCCCTACGCCGAAGTCTGGCGGCCTCACCGTGAGTGGCACGACTATGTTGAGCCTCTGAGCGTAATTTGCGCGGTTCATTTAGGCTCTTCACTGATTCGCAGGAGTTGCTTCCAGCGGTTCGGTTTGTTCACTCAAGGCTTGGCCGAGCAAGGATGTGAAGACTGGGCGTTCTGGCTCAATTGTGCGCTCCACGGTGCCGTGTTCAGACATGTTCCTCGTGTTCATGGGCTTTACCGCCAGCACGCGGGCAGCATGAGTTCCAGTGAGCCTGCCATTGCACGCCGCGAATCGGAATTGATTAAACTCGCGGCAAATATGTTTAGCAAGAGCGGGGTGACCGATTCTCGGCGACTAAAGGTACTCTCCTGCGGGATCAAATCAATCGCGGCCCGGTGGTTGGCTCTCGGCGAGCCGGAGAAGTTCGGGGAATTGCTGGCCCTATGCGAAGACGTGTCGTCTTCGTCCGGCAAAGACATGCAGACAGACGATGCCTTTCCCTATTCCGCGGAAACCCCGCCGTCTTTGATATACTTGGCGCTGAGTAAACAGTTCTTGGACCTGGGATTGGAAGATCTGGCCGCGGTCATGTTTATTAAATGCGGCGATATCAGGATGTTAGGATACGAATGCGGCCGGTGTCAGCAATCCGAGCTGTTCGAACAGGTGGTGGTCGCCCTGGCTGCCGCGGCGCCCACGAGTGAGATCCGGCATCCCTCCGAACCGAACGGAATTTCAGCCGCCATCCGTGTAGGGGCGAGGCATGCCTCGCCCCTACGAGGAAGTGCGGAATTCTATCTTGATTTGGAGCGAATGATACCTCATCATGCGTCATTTCACAGTTATGTGAAACGTCAATTCGGGTTCCTGGAGGAACGCCGCGGAGAGATCGACAAAGCTGAAAAAGACCTGAGAGATTCCGTATCTCTTAACCCCAATCGCAGTCACGCGCACGTGGACCTGGGATGGGTCTTGCACATTAAAGGTGATTACACAGGGGCGGAAAACGAGCTGAAAATCGCCATCGCGCTTGACCCTGAAGGCTTCTTTGCCCATTACGACCTTGCACGCACGCTGGACGCCAAGGGTGACTACGTTGGAGCGGAACAAGAGCTGCGAATTTGCCTCGCCCTTGATCCGACCTACGTGTTGGCTCGTCTGGATCATGCCAAGGCGATGGCGAAGATGGGAAAGTACAGCCAGGCCGTGGTGGAGTTTCTGAAAACATCGCGAGACGACCCGAAAGCCGGCAAGGATTATCTGATCGGGTGGTTCAAGTCCATGCTCGGGAAACGACCCGCCAAGATCGCTCCCCGCTGAGAGACCGGCAGTGAATAACCATTCAGTTCCCCGTGGACAAATCTCCTATACTCAGTCTTGACAGAAAGGCCCTGGTCGTTGCCATCCATGTTAAAACCGGAGAGACTTATCACAGCGGAATTCTTGGCCCTCAACGCCATAATGTTCCTCACGTTTTGCAACATTGCAGTATTCTTCCAATTTTATGATTATCTCGGCACGCTGCCCATAGCTCCACAGAGTTTCGGCCTCTTGATCGCCATGTTTTCCGTTACGGTTTTGATCATCAGGCCGATTATCAGCCCTTGGCTTCATCCAGCGAATGCTAAACGCTGGATCGCTATAAGCTGCGGGGCCGTGATAGTTTCTCTCTTGCTGTATAACGTTGCCACTAATTTTTGGACCATGGCCGCGGTGCGCCTGATACACGGCGCGGCGTACGTGGTCTTGGCCACCGCGGTCTTGGCCAAGCTTGTCGGCTGCATACCCCGTGACAGGAGCGGCCAAGCATTCGGGCTGATCTCCGTAATCACGCTGCTCCCATATGCAGTAATGCCGCCGGTTTTGGAACCGCTGAACCGGTGGGCCGGCGGCTTTGACCAGGTGCTCAACCTTTCGGCTTTATTGATGTTACCCTCGTTCCCGTTGCTGTACCTGGTAAGAGGCGAGCTGTCCGACGCGCAAACGACTCATAATGGGAAGGTCGGATTGCGCGACCTGACCCGGAATCTCAAAGACCGGCGTGTAGCGCTCCTGCTTTTGCTGTCTCTTGTGGTCTGGACGACATTCACGCCTGTGTTTTACTTTCTGAAGGAATACGGCGATAAGATAGGGGCGACGAACCCCGGCTGGTTCTTTACCCTGTCAACAGTAACCGAGATGTCGGTGCGTCTCTTCGCGGGTCGCATGTTCGACAGGCTTGACAAATCCAGGAGCCTGGCTTATTCGCTGGTTTGGTTAAGCATTGGTTATATTGTTCTGGCTCATGTTTCAGATCCGGCTCTCTTCTATGGTATGGGTCTCTTTTTGGGGCTTGGGTGGGGTGTGGCCATGCCTCTGTTAAGCGGCCTAATGTTTGACATTTCCGAACCTGAATTCCGAGCCCTGAATTCCAACCTAGCTATGGAGATGTTTCAGGCCGGCTTCTTTTTCGGACCGCTTTTAGGGGGTGTCATCTTGGTGCACGGGACCCATGAGACGCTCTATTACGCGTGTGGAGGCATTTTGGCGGCAAGTGTGGTAGCCGCAATACTGTTGGGCAGGACGAAAGTTATTGAAGTCGCCGGAACAACCACCTAATGGCGATTGAAAGGGTGATTGTATGCAGAAACAAGATCAATCCCATGTAAACGAATCCGGTTCAGAATTCGGGGTGGGGCCCTTCAAACCGGAGGACGCCAAGGGCATAGTCAGTCTGTTTCGATCGGTTTACGGTGAAGGTTATCCCATCAGAGTCTTCTATGATGAGGAAAAACTAACCGAGGCCAACGCCGCCGGCCAATACTATTCAATCGTGGCGCGGAATCCTACGGGACAAGTCGTCGGTGTGCAACATTTGTTCCGTTCCGCTCCGTACCCCAACCTGTACGAGGCCGGCGCGGGACTTGTTGACAGGGACTATCGGAAGCTCGGCCTCATCAGTGAGATGCTGCGATTCGCTTTCGAGGGTTGGGTGCCCCAACAGAGCAACATTGAGGAGACATTCGGTGAGGCGGTGTGCAACCATACTCACATGCAAAAAACCGTCAGCAGTCTTGCCCATGTGGAAACTGCCTTGGAAGTGGCCCTCATGCCGGCCGAAGCATACGACGCTGAGCAGAGCGCCAAAGGCCGGGTTGCAGCTCTCCTGGTTTTTCGTCGTTACAAACCGAAGCCGCACACGGTCTTTCTTCCGAGACAGTACGAAAAGGAATTGCGATTCATATACTCGGCCTTGGACGATACCCGCAACTTCGAGGCAGCAGACCAAGATTTGCCGAGGGATCAACCGTCGCGGGCCGAAATGACCGTGTTCGATTTCGCGAAAGTGGCCCGTATCGCCATGCATGCTACAGGTTTCGACCTGGAACCTTGCCTCGAAAACCTGGAAAATCAAGCACGTGATCAAAAAGCCGTCGTGTTCCAAGTGTGGCTGAAATTGAACTCGCCCTGGGTCGGGTCTGCGGTGGACATTCTGAGGCGACGGGGCTATTATGTCGGCGGTATTCTTCCACGTTGGTTCGACGAAGACGGTCTGCTGATGCAGAAGCTCTTTGTTGACCCCAACTTCGATGACATTCAACTCCATTCGGATCGTGCCAAGGAAATCCTCGCTATAGTCAAGCAAGATCGGGAGCGCGCTCAACAAATGGGAGGGGCTTGTGCAAATAAGTGTTAGGAAGGACAGTGAGACTCTGGTCGTCTCAGTGCAGGGCAGAATGGACACGCTCTCCGCTCCGGAATTCGACAGCAAAATGGAGGGCTTGTTCGGCCAGGGGGAAAAAAAGGTCGTGCTGGATTTTGGAAAGCTCGAATATGTGAGCAGCGCGGGCCTGCGTTCCATTCTCGTGGCGGCAAAAAAGGCCAAGGCCGCGGGTGGCAGTGTCTGCTGCTGCGACCTTCAGTCCATGGTCAAGAAGGTGTTCGATCTGTCAGGCTTTGCCGCCATGGTACCGGTGTTTGATTCAGTGGAAGAGGCCTTGAGCCGGTAATACTGTGCGAGACTCTCTCTTACTCAACAAAATTTCCGCCGTGAATCCAGTGTGTTCCCAGAGAGTTTGCTGTGAAGAGCCTAAAGTTACCGGCTGAAATTGGCAATCTGAGAACATTTGTATCTTTCGTCTCAGACTGTGCTCGAACCCACGGCTTCTCGCAGGAACGAGTATCTGATGTGGAACTCGCCGTGGAAGAGGCTGTAACGAATATTTGCTCCTACGCCTACGATCGAGGACAAGGTGACGTGGAAATCCGTTGCCTTCAGGACGATGATTCCGACAGGCTCGTAGTCGAAATTACGGATTCCGGAAAAGCCTTCGACGCCCTTTCTGCTCCTCCACCGGACCTCGCTGCCAGCGTCGAAGATAGAGACGTCGGCGGACTTGGCGTTTTTCTGATACGCAGGGTGGCCGACGAAGCGCATTACCTCCGACAGGGGGGTCAAAACCGCCTGCGGTTGATTTTTCGTCCCTCCTGACTGCATAAAATGAACCGTTTGAAGCGGTGTTAATCGAGGTAGGACTGCCGGTTTCCCGACAGCCCCCTCACAGATCCCGGCGTGCGGTATTCCCGCACCGGGCTCTTCAGGACCGCTCGCTTCCGCACTGGCAGGTGTCACAGAAGCATTTGCTGGACGGGTCCGGCACGCT